>NZ_JBSKBQ010000001.1:1107500-1110000 GCF_053714375.1 Mesorhizobium sp. ArgA1 | reverse complement strand
CATACACCGAAGCTTAGGGTTTGGTCCGCAAGGGCCAAGCGGTAGCGGAGCGTTCTGTAAGCTGATGAAGCCATACCCGTGAGGGGTGGTGGAGGTATCAGAAGTGCGAATGCTGACATGAGTAACGTAAGGGGAGTGAGAGACTCCCCCGCCGAAAGACCAAGGGTTCCTGCTTAAAGCTAATCTGAGCAGGGTTAGCCGGCCCCTAAGACGAGGCGGAAACGCGTAGTCGATGGGAACCACGTTAATATTCGTGGGCTTGGAGGTAGTGACGGATCGCACAAGTTGTCCAATCTTATCGGATTGAACGGGCAGCGGAGCGGTTCCAGGAAATAGCTCCTCCTTATAAACCGTACCCGAAACCGACACTGGTGGTCAGGTAGAGTATACCAAGGCGCTTGAGAGAACTATGCTGAAGGAACTCGGCAAATTGCACGCGTAACTTCGGAAGAAGCGTGACCCTTTTCTACGCAAGTAGAGGAGGGTGGCACAGACCAGGGGGTAGCGACTGTTTATCAAAAACACAGGGCTCTGCGAAGTCGCAAGACGACGTATAGGGTCTGACGCCTGCCCGGTGCTGGAAGGTTAAGAGGAGGGGTGCAAGCTCTGAATCGAAGCCCCAGTAAACGGCGGCCGTAACTATAACGGTCCTAAGGTAGCGAAATTCCTTGTCGGGTAAGTTCCGACCTGCACGAATGGCGTAACGACTTCCCCGCTGTCTCCAGCATAGACTCAGTGAAATTGAATTCCCCGTGAAGATGCGGGGTTCCTGCGGTTAGACGGAAAGACCCCGTGCACCTTTACTATAGCTTTACATTGGCATTCGTAGTGGCATGTGTAGGATAGGTGGTAGGCTTTGAAACCTGGGCGCCAGCTCAGGTGGAGCCACCCTTGAAATACCACCCTTATTACTATGGATGTCTAACCGCGGCCCGTTATCCGGGTCCGGGACAATGTATGGTGGGTAGTTTGACTGGGGCGGTCGCCTCCTAAAGAGTAACGGAGGCGCGCGATGGTGGGCTCAGAACGGTCGGAAATCGTTCGCTGAGTGCAATGGCATAAGCCTGCCTGACTGCGAGACTGACAAGTCGAGCAGAGACGAAAGTCGGTCATAGTGATCCGGTGGTCCCGCGTGGAAGGGCCATCGCTCAACGGATAAAAGGTACGCCGGGGATAACAGGCTGATGACCCCCAAGAGTCCATATCGACGGGGTTGTTTGGCACCTCGATGTCGACTCATCGCATCCTGGGGCTGGAGCAGGTCCCAAGGGTATGGCTGTTCGCCATTTAAAGCGGTACGTGAGTTGGGTTCAGAACGTCGTGAGACAGTTCGGTCCCTATCTGCCGTGGGTGTAGGAATATTGAAAGGATCTGTCCCTAGTACGAGAGGACCGGGATGGACGGATCTCTGGTGGACCTGTTGTGGCGCCAGCCGCATAGCAGGGTAGCTATATCCGGACGGGATAACCGCTGAAGGCATCTAAGCGGGAAACCCACCTTAAAACGAGTATTCCCTGAGAACCGTGGAAGACGACCACGTTGATAGGCCGGGTGTGGAAGAGCGGCAACGCTTGAAGCTTACCGGTACTAATAGTTCGATCGGCTTGATCGTTCTCATTCCTTATGCTCATCTCGGCGCAATCCAAAGATTGTCGCCACGATGATCTGACCAGCGCTCACGCGTCGTATCGGCCTTCGGCCGGACGCTCCGCGAGGGCGCCGGAAAACCGGCGACGCGCAGTCGCGCTTGCGGGCTATGCCCGAAAGCCAACCGCAAAGGCGTCGCCTTGGCACAAAAACAGCTTCTCGAATAACGTGCGTTTTGCCGACCTGGTGGTTATGGCGGAGCGGCTGCACCCGATCCCATTCCGAACTCGGCCGTGAAACGCTCCAGCGCTGATGGTACTTCGTCTCAAGACGCGGGAGAGTAGGTCGCTGCCAGGTCTGCCAAACGCACGTTGCTTACATCAAGGATCAAACGATCCCGCATGAAGCGAAATCTTCTCTCTACGATTTTTGTGGTGCATGTCGTTATCCCAAAACCGCTAAGCACTTTTGGGCGACATGCATGAGGCCCGCCAACGGGAACACGGGCCGCGAAAGCGGCCCTTTCATTTGGTGGCAAAAACATATCCAGCAAGAAATTCCTTGCTGAATTCGGCAAGCAAGCGTTTGCCCAGACGGGACAAGCAAGAGCTTGCCCGGAGGTGACGCGGGGTGGAGCAGCCCGGTAGCTCGTCAGGCTCATAACCTGAAGGTCACAGGTTCAAATCCTGTCCCCGCAACCAACATCAAAAAGCCCGCCTCGTGCGGGCCTTTTTTGTATCGCGCAGCCGCCGCCGGCGGTTTTAACCTGCATTGCCGCCTGCAACGAGGCCAAGCAGACGCCACCGCACAAAGAAGTCAAATCCTTCCCCATCCCAAGCCAACTTTCTCGGCGCCCGCTTCTCGAAACGAGATCCCTCGCCGGTGGCCTAGCCGTCATGTGCAACCACACCCA